>NZ_CP012532.1 GCF_001593285.1 Psychrobacter sp. P2G3 | reverse complement strand
GTCTACAGAATTATGTTTAATAGCTTTATTTTAATATTTTGATACCTACCTAGCCTTTTTACTTTTATCCCTCTCTACAGCGATTTTACGGCTTTCTAGCTGCATGGCATAATTCACTCTAGCAACTTCCTCTTGATTTAACCCTTCAATAGCTACTAAGTAATACTCAACACGTTTTTTGAGAGTGTCATAGCTCGCTTCTGCCACGCTTTTATCTACTCTAGCCTTCCCGTACTCCGTTAGAATGCTGTTAGCTGCCTTCACCGTCGGTTCTACTTGCTCAATAACGGCTGCTGTGACCTTTTCACCATACCGAGCCTTGCTTTCAAACATTTCAGGCTTAGGCGATACGGCTTCGATAGTGAAGTCTCTCGCGTGGTTGATGTCGTGGTAATACTCCTTGATGCTAGTGTGCTTAGCTTTAGAGCCTTCCTTGCCCCTCGTTAGCCCTAAATCAGCGACCGTATTGGCAAAATCTGTCTGCATCTTGTTTAACTTAACCCTGCCCCCTAGAAAATCCTTACAGTTCAGCTTCCCCTTTTGGTCAATAGGAACGACATAAGCGACTAGGTGCGGTGTGGTTACGTCCCGATGAATACTCATACCCGCAATATTTTCTTCTCCATGCTTATCACTGAGCCATAAACTCGCTCGCTTAAAAAATTCTGCTTCCTGGCTTTTCCCCCAGCCGTCCCATTCAGGACTGGCGGTTATTAAATACTCAATACATAGCACCGCATCAGAGCGTCTTTTGTCAGGGAGCCGATCTTTTATTGCCTGTTTGACGGCTTCAGGGGTAGCGACTGTGTGATCATTTTTAGGGGTGCGATTGGGGTCAGCATTGGGTGTTTCTATCGTTCGGTAGTTGTGTGCCAGACTGCCGCCAATATTCCCCATCGTCTTTAATTTTGCTGTCCTCAAAATTGCATAGTTCATAGCCACTTTTTCCTGATAATTGAGTATTATTTCATTGAAGTGTACTTACTACACCATAAATCCAGCTGTTAGGAAAGCGTCATTTTTGGAGAAAAAGGCGGTGAAAAAGGGCTGTTTTTCGCTTTTTAGAAGCTAGCCTGTAAACAAATTGTAGACACCTTTTTATCTAATAAATCAATGGTTAACCTCGTTTTTGTAAACTTTTCGTATACAAATTCAATTCGTTAAACCTAACAATATCAGCTATTTGGCAGTCCCTTTAGGGTGCGTAAGGTGTAGTCATTAAATTAGGTAGAAAATAACGGATATTTTATCTGTCGTAATATTTGCTGCAAAAAAGGGTTTATAAGAGCGTTACTTCTCATCATTCACTGGCATAATCTTAGCTTGGTACAAACAATTTATTTACCTAAAAAAATTATCTGTCGCTACAGATAATTCTAGTAGCGGAGTCATTTATGAGTATGATCGGTGTATCAGTAGCTAGCAATAAAAGCCTTCAGCTTGAAGCCACCCAAGAAGCCTACGATAGAGCTATCGTAAAGCTTAATTTGCTGTTGATTGACGATAAGACGCATGAGCAAGCCGTTAGGACAAAGCTGTTTGAAGTCATGGATGAAAGGAATGAGCTAGGGGATTATTCAACTTCTGACCTTCACGTTATGGGAAAAGGGATTGAAAAGGCAGTTGATGACTTTCTTGCTGGATTGAATGAGCAGACTATTATTGCTTAGATTAGCGAGAAGATAGAACGCTAAAGTTATTGAGATTTAATCACCTTTCGCTTATATTAGGGGTACGAATATAAGCGAAAGGTGATTACTATGACTACGACCAATTATAATATACGGCTTGACCAGGATCTGAAGGACAGGTCTTTTTCTGTTCTAGAAAGCTATGGGTTAACACCTTCACAAGCCATAAGACTGTTCTTAAACCAAGTAGCCGATACCAATGCGGTTCCCTTGTCTTTTGATTACCAGCCTAAGCTTAACGCGCAAACACTCGCGGCTATTGCAGAGGTTGCGAGTGGTAACGGCACTAAGTACGACAGCTTTGGTGATCTTATGGATGAGCTAGAAGGCGAGGCTGATGAGATCCATTGAAGTATCAAACCAGTTTAAGAGAGATGCTAAAAAGAATTATCTAGACTTACTCACTCCTGCATGGGGCGAGGTGCTTAATTGTCTGACTAACGATGTACCGCTACCGGCTAAATATAAAGACCATGCGTTGACCGGCAATTATAAAGGATTTAGAGACTGCCACATCAAACCTGATTTGGTACTTATCTACCGTGTTCAGAGCGATACGTTAGATTTCGTTAGGCTGGGCAGCCATTCAGAGATATTTGATTAGTTGAAAGCTAACGCCCTTCGGTTGTTGGTATTGAGAATAAATAAATTCAAAGAATGCCGTAAACAATGGACGTACAGCCTACAGATTGTGTTCTAGTATAAGGAGTCACACGCCTGATATGCTCAACTCGCTAAAAATGACAGATAAGCAAAGAGGAACATTTGCGGCTAATCTTTCACAGATGAGCGAGCGAGCTAGTAAAGCTAAGAAAGGTGAGGACTACAAGCAATTCGCTACGCGGACTGAGCTATGGGATGAAAATAAGCAGGTTTTTTATATACCTTATCTTGAAAAATTAGGTTTCCAGCCTTCCTGAAAGGAAGTGATAGATTTTGGAAATAGTCACCACACCAAAATATCCTTAGAGGAATTACGAGGCTGATAGAACACTAGGTTTCTTTTTCTCAGAAGCGTGTTATTTTTGAAGTTCTGATAGTGCTTCAATAAACATAGTAATTTGGGAAGTACTCATGAAATAAGGGTTGAATTTATTGCTATCTGAGAACTTCAGTACATACTCTTTATCCTCATCTTTGAGCGTTAAATATTTCATTGACCATTTATTCCAACGCCTATGTTCAACTTCACGACATTCAATGATCTGCAACGAAAAATGTCGATCATCTTGGATTAAGTTTTTTAATAAGTTATTAATATCAGATCTTGCACCCTCAATACTCTGAAGAAAATAGTTTTCATTAAGTACTAAAACCCCAGTGATATCATTGCGCTCATTGTTTCGTCGCGCTTGCTCAAGGATACGCGCTACTTCAATATTCGCATTGTTGGTGTTATAGCAGCTAATATAAGTTAAACGCATGATAATGCACTCACTATAATGTAAGTTAGAAGCATTTTTTTCTGAAACCTCTGTCAGTTCTAGCTCCACAAGTACTCTCCTTGATAAAAAGTTGTTTCTATTTGATTGTTGATTATTTGAGCTGACGTTTCTGACTGTAACTAAGAAACTGATCTGAGACAAGTATGTTAAAGAAGGAGTTGTGTTATTAGATAAGGATCATTAGCCAATGTTTTCCAGTTAGATAAATTAGATTGTGACAAATGATTTTAGAGAGAAAAGTCGATTTAAAGTGGTTCCTTAATCAAAGTCTAAATAGGGTAGTCTCTTAATCGTTTTTGATTCGTTTAGAGGTGTAATAAACTGGTTTCATTGGGGTATGCCCTAATCTAACCAGTCTACAGGAACTGAACTGTTATCTATTCTACCTTTACTAGTGCAAACCTAATTAAAAAGTACTGTTACGCAAGTTCATCACTACTTGTATTGAATCTTAAATAGGAAAGTACTGTAATGACCTTGATTGTTCTAATGTTAGTATGGAGGGCGTTGTGACTGATAGCTGTGCTAAGTTGTTGGCAGATAAGCAATTAACCATAATTTTTATTGAAAGCGCAACCGCAGGCTATCTAGCGCATCGCTTTTCTATGAGTCCCTATTCAGGTGATGTGTTAATGGGTGGCTTAGTGTGTTACGACGTCGCGATAAAAAAGAACGTGTTAAATATATCGAGTCAACTAATTGATGAGTGTACGCCTGAATCATTAGAGGTCACTCGAGAACTTGTCAATAAATCTAAAACGCTGTTTGAGGCCGATTTATATGTGGCTTGTACAGGACTATTAAAGTCTGGCGGTTCTGAAACCAAAGAGAAGCCCGTCGGCACGTTTTTTTATTGCATCAGCTATAAAGACGAGCTTTATGATTTTCGCAGTGTCTGTCATGGTGCGCCTGAGCAAAAGCTACGCAGTATAAACAGCCTTATTTGTAAGAGTATTATTGAGGTGGTCAACCAGTCATCCTAACTAATTTACTATCTTAGTATTTAGAGCTTTAGCCCACCCCTTTGCATGATGGCATCGATTGCATACTTCATCTGGCGCTAAGATATACTCAACATATCCGCAATGCATACAGGCATAGGGATGACCATTTTCTAGCACTTTTGCTGCCTGAAATTCTTTAGGAAAAATAGGTAGTCCATACTGCGTCTCATCATGTGGAAATAACAAGACACTGAAATCACCATCTGTTTCGAGCAATCCAACCTCCACTTGTCCTAAATGACGCACGCCTTGTTGACGCATTTCAGTAAAAAATTCATCATGCGACATTTTACCTTTTTCGACATCCTCAATTATCAATAAACCATTTTCTACGATATAAGTGGGTTTGCCTTCTAATAGGAGCTCAAAAAGCTTGTGCTTCGTGGTGAACCAAGTACAAAGTCTATAGAGAAGTAAAACAAGACCCATGATGAGCACCGCTTGGATAAGCGGCAAATCCTCTGTAAACATGGGGTCACCGGCAATAGAGCCCAGCGCCAAAATCATGGTTAACTCAAAAATAGTGAGTTGGCGAATACCGCGTTTGCCTGTACTTCGTAACAATAAAATGATCAAGCAAAACATAATGGTGGTACGTATGACTATTTCTACCGCAAAAGTCCATGTAGTGTCATAAATAAAAATACTTATCCAGTCCATTTTGTTTTTCCTTGGTATAGTCAGTTCAATGATTTTATGATCGTTTTCTATAGCTTTTTTAAATCTTCCGGTTTTAACTATGATAAGGATATTAAAATGAGAACATCAGTAGCTCCCAAGTCGCTTCAAAATAAATTATGAATATGCTATTAACACTTTTAAAACAACCTGACACGTGGCTCTTCTGGTTTGTTGATAGCAGTCCTGTAAAATTAAATATTCAATAATCATAAAAAAATAATCATAAATATCTATAAGGATAGATGCTATGCCTTACGATAAATTATCCGATCTACCTGACAGCGTAAAAGACAACTTACCTGAACACGCCCAAGAAATTTTTCAAGCGGCTTTTAATAGTGCTAACGCGCAATATGATGACGAGTCGCGTTGGTTTGCTACCGCTTGGGCTGCTGTCGAAAATGTTTATCATAAAAATGATGATGGGAAATGGGTTAAAAAGTCTGACTATAAATAATAAAAGGATAATGGTCTGCGTTAGTATTTGAATCAGCTTAGTTCAATTATCTTATGATCGTTTTCTATAGCTTTTTTAAATCTTCCGGTTTTAACTATGATAAGGATATTAAAATGAAAACATCAGTATTAACTAAGTCACTTCAAAGTAGATTATGGATAGTATTTTTGGTGAGTTTCGTTGGTCTCAGCGCTTGCAGTAATGAGACAGAAGAGCCAGCTATTAATACGGAGGAGTCTAGCGAAATGACACCTGTGCAAACAGCGAGCGAGGCTGAAGATCAAACTACTGCTTCTACAGAGGACGAAGAAGGTGCAGGAGGTACAGCATACTATTCTAGTAATGGAAATGACCAAAAGGCTGATGATACGGTCTATATCAACGAAAATAATTCAAATCTAGATAAGACACCGGCAGATGGCGTGCAGTAAGTATTGGAAGTCGCGCAATCCATTAAATATTAAAGGGTTTCTGTAAGGTTATTATCAGTTTTAATTGTTCCGACTAATCGCTATCTCAAAATATCCCATTTTTGACGGCGGCAGCCTATCCTGCAATCAAGCCTTTTATCTTTACTCACATAATTAGCAGCATTGACTAAAAAAGCCCGTGACCATAGCCACGGGCTTTTTGCATTTTCAGGGTATGACTATTAAAAACATAATAATCAATATTTATTTTGGTTACGCCACTCATCTACATCACGTTCAGCATCTTCTTTTGAATGACCATAACGCTCTTGGACACGGCCAACCAGTTTGTCACGGTCACCTTCGATATGGGTAAGATCGTCATCTGTTAACTCTCCCCACTTTTGTTTTACTGAACCCTTGAGCTGGTTCCATTCGCCTTTTAGTGTTTGGTTATTCATATCATTATCCATTTTTTGATTGTTTTTGTACTGTTCATCCATACTTTTTTCGTTCACATTTTGATTGTCCATTATGGTTTTCCTTTTCCATTTATGAGTTTGTGAGTCAACTTATCTATATTAAGCGCATCCATGTTTTCTTATTTTTATTGATGAATAGGCTATCAGCAGTCTTAATTTTCAAGCTGATATATCTAATATAGATGGACGCAATTAGGACGTCTGTACAATGAATGTTTATAGTGTTTCTGAGTCATTGTTAAGACTGCTGATATGTTATCGTGATGTAAGTTGTGTCTTTGACTAGACGTTTCTTGACCGCCAAAATAGAATAATAGGCATAAAAAAGCCCTAGACGGACTTTAACTTTAAAATTATTTCCATTAAAAAAGACTATAAAATATGCTGGGTGACATTAATTTAAATTTAATTATAACTGCATATGTTAGTCCAAAAATCAAAATAAAGGCTGCTATTGCTCGCAATATAAATTTATTACTCTCCATAGATTACCCCTTAAGTTGTTCAACAGATAAAAACACTTTCCGTATCTTAGTGTTTTTATCTGTTGGCTGTTACTAATCAGCATAACTTAATCTGATGGTTTATTCGTTAAAAACCCTACGAGTGAATCGCAGTAAGTATACTATTATATACACTGAGCAAACCTACCAAACAACATTCCTTTATATATTAATAGCTTAGATGATAAATCTTAGTCCCTATTTGGGGAACCACGAATTGCACTACGACAAATGATTTTAAAGAGAGAAAAGTCACTGGCATAGGCGGCTTTTTTTGATGCCTCTGACGATACACACTTGGACATACTCCGTACACTCGCTTAAAAGCTTGACTAAAGGTTGAATCTGAAGCGTACCCTACCAGCTCACTAATACGACTAATACTTTTCTGTTGCAAACGCAAATAGTGGGCAGCTAGGCGCAGACGATAATCACTTAGATAGGTCAACGGTGGCATACCCACTACGTTTTTAAAACGCTGAGCAAAGTTTGACCGAGATATACCAGCGACTTCAGCCAACTTGTGAATAGTCCAGTTTCGTTCTGGCCAACGATGCATAACAGCTATTGCCTTAACTAAATGAGGATCCCTCATCGCTCGTAACCAACTATCAGTGGCTTCAGGCAGGGTCTCAATATAGGTACGCAAACACTCAATTAGTATGATACTGGCCCAATGATTAATGACAGCCGCCCTACCCATACGCTCATATTTAGACTCTAAGGCTAATAGCTTAATCTCTAGATCTATCGTCTTAAAACGACCATCAGACTCAGCACTAATATTTGGTAACATTGGGGGCAACATAGACAATAACGGACGAATCATTTCTTTATCATAGTGGCATTCAATTAGTATTAAACAAGCATTGTTGTCGCCACTATCGTTAAGTTGAATAATTTCATTGGTATTATTATCCATTAAATCGTTTAGAGTTCTGGCGTTATCTCCATTGTGATTGAGCGCATAACTCACATGCTGATAATCGTCAGAGATCATAATAGTATCGCCACTATGCGCCTCTCGTACTTCATCTCCTATCTGAATGCAAAAGCTACCAGATAGTACCGAATAGAACATAATCGTGTCTTTTCTAGAAAACGAATAAGACCAGTTACCATGCCCATTCAAACGATAGTATTTTGTCTCAAGTAAGTGCACGTTTTGTAGTAATGCACTTAGCGCATCCATAAACTCCTTCCTTAACAAGATAGTGACGGATTGATTAAGCGCAGCAAAATAAACCTCATGCTAGTTATTACACAAAGTAAATCGCTTATTTTGGACTTTTGATGCAAGTATACATACGCTATATACACCTTGAAATTTAGGCTACTGAAAATAAAATAAGGTTTGTTGGTATATAGCAGAAGAAGTAATAAGAAACCTCTAATCAGTGGCAAAAATAATTGTTAGTATGAAAATTAGAACAACTACTCCTAGTAATTGTAGAATAAATTTTATATTACTTATAATTAGGGTCTAATATTTATATTAGCAAATATTTACCTTACTACTTTCTTAACGTTCTTACTATAAAAGCCTCAAAATATAATCAAAAAATATACTGTAGTGGACACTCAACTTGTTTATAACTTTTAGTATTCAAGATAGTCTCTGATTGGACGTTTTTTAAACTTTGAAGCGTCTTTTTTGAGACGATTAATCATTTCAAACTCCCACACCTTCATATCCTGACCAGCTGGGCTAGTCGAACTAACTAGATCATTATAATCTGCTACAAAACTAGGATTTCGAGCAATACGGCCTAGCTGTTTATCATTTAGACCTTCAATCGTAAACATATCGGCTGTATCTTTATCTCTACTAACACCTTGTTGCTTACTATCTTTAGGCTTACTTTTTGACAGTACTTTAAATTTAAAACCAATAATATTTTTACCGTATTTTTCTTGCTCATAGCCAACTTTGATATCAGTGTGCTTGTTAATTTCTTTAATAGCTTTGTCTAAAACACCAGATTTGAAGTCACACATCCGTTGATATTCATCATCGTCTACTCCAAGTTGACCTCTAAACACTTTTAAACCAAATAAAGGCGTCTTTTTGGCTTCACGCCATTGTATTAGAAGTTCATATAAACGTACTGAATACATACTATTGAGCATTGATGTTTGTTCTAACGTGTACTTAGTAAAAAACTGCTCTATACCGTTTATACGTGTTATTTCATTTACTACCGCAGGCGTAAATATAATCTCAATAGTACCTTTATCCTGCTTATACTTTGCTTGACTTATCCAACGGGACTTAACGGGATAACCATCATTTTCGTCTAAAAAAGTAAATCTACGCTCGAATAGATTTTCTTCCGCTTTTTTAAGTACGTCATAAGCACCTTGTCTTGTCGTTCCAAACGCTTCAGCGTACCTTGAGGCTTTTATAGTTAAAGGCTTGTCTGCTGACAATCCTTCATTTTTTTCTCTGCTATCTATGATAGCTAGCTGAACCAACCTTATTTCAGCAAGCGTAAGATTTTGGATTGCCGTATTTAGTCTGTTTGTCTTAACTATAAGATCCATCTTATTATTACCTGCATTCATGCTTGGTTTCATCAACTTAGTCCTCTAACTATATAACGATAAATAATATACCACCATTATGACGATAAATAAATAAATATCGTTATAAGGTAAGTAAACTACGTTCTATGGGTAAGTAAACTACGTTCTATGGGTAAGTAAACTACGTTCTATGGGTAAGTAAACTACGTTCTATGGGTAATGAAAGCGTTTGTACATAAGGGTTGTAGCGGACTTAAAAGCTGTTAAAAGCATTAAAAACATTAAAAACATTTTTTGATTTTTTTACTAATTAAAAAGACAGAAGATAAAAGCCCTAGTTAAAGCGAAATCTCAGTTTTTTTTTGTGATCTTTTGGATCAAGTAATCCATCAACTTGTTTTAACCTCACCCAAAGCAACAGGATTTTCCAAATTCTCCAATTCTTTTAGCATTCTAGTGACGTTATTTTTCTTAAACCTTAGTAATAAGCTATAGAAACCATACCATTT
>NZ_CP012531.1 GCF_001593285.1 Psychrobacter sp. P2G3 | reverse complement strand
AAAGCTTTTAAAAACTATTAAAAACTATTAAAAACATTGAAATAAGATTTGAGTAATTTTATCTCTATAAAGCTCATAGTTAGAATTAAACATATACATAAGCTAAGAACTGTTATATAGTATTTTAAAATAGTATTTTGGTTAATTAGACCAAAAAAACCTTGCAAAATATAATAGAGTCCCTATATGCTCATTGAATTTACAGTGAAGAACTATCGTTCGTTCAAAGAACAAGCTACTTTTACTATGGTTAAATCTCAAGGCGAGGAACTTCTATCAACAAATACTTTCGATCCTCATGTTCCTAAGACACCTGATCTATTAAGAACAAGTGTTATTTACGGTGCCAACTCATCAGGTAAATCTAATTTGATTAAAGCTTTAAAATATATGAAGTTTCTAGTTATCAACTCTACTAACTTCAAACCTAATCAAAAAATACCTACCGATCTATTTAGTTTTGATAGCGAATCAAAGGATTCACCAATTGAAATTAGCATTTCGATCATTGCTAGTGTAGCTAATCATGTCGAAACATCTGAAACTGCTACAAATTCTGATAATCAGAAGCTTATTAGGTATGATTATGGAGTAATTTTTAATAAAGAACATATTATTGAGGAATGGCTACATGCTTATCCTAAAGGTCGTGTTCAAGAATGGTTTTATCGAAAATATGATCAAAATAAAAAAAATGGATATGATTACACTTTCAGTAGTCTATTCAAGGGCAATAAAAGCGATTGGGAGAGTAATACGCGACCTAACGTCCTATTTTTATCTAATGCAGTTAACCTAAATAGCGAGCAATTAAAACCGTTATATGACTGGTTTGATCAAAAATTACATATTACAACAGATACTAACTCCCATTTTGGTGAGGGGTATACCAAATCTATTTGCAGTGAAAATACATATAAAAAACAGATACTGGATTTTCTTAAATACGCCGACATTGGTATCGACGATTTTCTGGTTAAAAAAGAAGAAATAGACATTGATAAACTTTCTTTCCCTGTTGGCATTCCTGAAGAGATAAAATCACAAATAATCAAAGATTTTAAAGAGGGCGGAATTATTGATCTTCAGTCTGTTAGAGAGATTGATGGACAGAATAAGGTAATTGATTTTGAGGAAGAATCAGAGGGTACTAAAAAACTATTTTCCCTTGCAGGCCCTATTATTGACACATTAAACGAAGGTAGTATTTTGGTCTTGGATGAGTTGCATAATCATCTACATCCTAAATTAGTTAGATTCCTTATAGAAAAATTTCATGACAATGATGCTAATAAAACAAACGCTCAGTTAATATTTACTACTCACGACACACATTTAATGAAAAAAGATCTTTTTAGACGAGACCAGATTTGGTTTGTCGAAAAAGATGAGAATTATGCTTCGCGTATTTACTCTTTGCATGATTTTAGCGTGAGAAAGGATCGTGGTGAAAGCTATGAAGCTCAGTACTTGAAAGGTTTATTTGGAGCTGTTCCATTTATTGACTCCCAATCTAATTTTTTAAAAACGGAACAATAATGTCAAAGAGGCAGCCCAAGAATAATTTATCTCGCAAGTCAAAACTTCTTAGACAATACAAGAATATACTGATTGTGTGTGAAGGCGAAGTCACTGAGCCTAATTACTTTAAAAGCCTAATACATAAATATAAGATCAATGCAGCTAATGTTCAGATAATAGGTAAGTGTGGATCAGCACCTATGTCTGTTTATTCAACAGCAGTGGAACTATATAGAGTTAGCAAACTTAAAGGTGAGGTAGAGTATGACAAAGTTTATTGTGTCTTTGACAAAGATCAACATCCTACTTATCAAGCAGCTGTTGAAAGTATAAGACAGAAAAAAAACTTCGAGGCTATTCTATCTGACCCTTGCTTTGAAGTATGGTATCTACTCCACTTTACCCAATCCAGTAAGCCTTTTCACAAGAAAGGTTCAAAAACTGCAAGTCAACAAGTTAAGTCTGAAACGACTAAGCTTCTTAAACAATACGCTAAAAACGAAAATCATCTTTCAATATTGCATCAAAATCTTGGGACAGCAATTAGTAATGCAAAGCAAATGGAGAGTAGAGGAATTAAAAACCCTTATACTAATGTATATAAGATTGTAGAAGAAATTTTTGAAGACCATAAGATAGCCATATCTTGAATATTAGCGTTCATAAGCTTACTAGGTAGATATGGCTTCCTTTTGAGGGCTTAACTCTTTAGGTTCTAGCTCAAGATTCCAGTAGGTATACCCAATCGGAACCACCCTATTACCCGTTAAACGCATCAAAAATTAAGGCGTTGGCACAAAAAGATATGTTTTTTCACGAGGGTAATAGTAGTTCGATATTTCCAAATTATTAACTACCTGTCCTGGCGTTAATTTAATTGGGCGAGGAAAGTGCTTATTAGAATCATCATGGTCACATATAGCGTTTGAGCTACCATCACATTCACTTAAAACGGCGCCCATTTTTATATCTAAATCGTTAAAGGAGCCGATTTTATCGGTCGTCCATGAAAAGAAGATATAAGTAGCAGGTGCAGGTAAAGTCATTTTATATTTTTCGGCATCTTGAGCTACTTTTAAGCTATAAGTCTCCCCTGTTTCTACATTTCTAGCATAAACCATCATTTCAGGGGTATAGTCAGAAGGGTAAAAAGGTGTGCCATAAACAACGGCTGCTTTAGTGCTGGATGCTACTGATACGTTAATGCTAGACAGAAATGCAAATAGCATTAATATATAAGCAAAAGACTTTTTCAGTGATTGCATCGCTGCTCTCTCCTTAAAAATTAGTATTTAGTTATCTCTTCGGTCTAGTAAATAAGACAAACAAACCTAAAATAATATCTACAAAGACCCAAAGCGTTAAAATTAGCCCCATTCCAATCGTTGATCCAATTGCTGCGCCTGCTTGTTCATATTCATTTTGTGAAGATGTATAGACTTCAGAAACTCCTCCACAAGCTTTAAATGACGCAATGACCATAAGAATGTTAAATAAAATAAACAACCACTTAAAAATATTTCCCATAAAACTTCTTTTGAGTTTATTTAAGGATGTCCCACAAGATGGGCAATCAAGGGCTGTATCACTCACTTGATTTGAACATTCTGGACAATTCACTAGTGCCATAGTTAGAGCCTCAATTAAAATAATCAACAATTATATCCTATATTTGTTGATTAAAACTAAAGCAAGTTTTCTAATTGCTGGAACTATACATCAAATTATTTGTAATTTGCCTCACAGACAAGTTAATGCCATAGTTGTTCACTGAACGTTCTGGACAGTTGTACTGGACACTTGCTAAAAACGTACTTGGACACTAGGTGAGCAATGAACATATCGGTGACGAAAGCGGCAAAAGAATGGGGTATATCAAGAACCACGATCTATCAGAAAGTCAGTGATGGTGAGCTTTCTAGAACCGCAGACAAGAAAATAGACGTTTCAGAAATGTTGCGAGTGTTCGGTGAGCCAATTTCTAAAAAACGTACTGAACGTTCAGTGGACACTGTTCAAAGTACACCTCTGAACAGCCAAAGTGTTCAGCACAATACGGACATTGAACACCTATTAGCGCTTGAAAAGCTCAAGAATGAACACCTCAGCCAACAAGTAAGCGATCAAAAAAAGTTAATTGAAAATTATCAGCAGCAGATAGGACAGTTAAACAAAACGCTGGATAAAGCCAATGCCAGTATCCAAGATTTCGCACAAGTGAGACTGTTAGAGTTTAAAAAGTCTGAGCAGAGCTATGAGCCGCCACTTGAAAAAGAGAAAGAAAAAACAGACAACTCAACCGTAGCTACGGTTGAGAAGAAAAAAAGGTGGTGGGCATTTTAGACGTTGTAAGCTTATCGACTAATGATCTAACAAATACTCTTCTAGCGCATCATTAATCATATCTTGATAGTTTCCGCCGGTCTTCTTCGCCTTATCCTGGAATCTAGCAATGATACTAGGACTCACTATACTGGCACCGACCATAGGATCATCTGCCACCACACTACCACGAGTCGCACTCGACCAGTCTGTGACTTCAGGCATATCAGACAAATCTATATCATCATCTGAAAGCATTGCCAATCGTTGCAAATTGGCTTCTTGCTCAGCGCTTAAAGACGGTAACTCATTTGCTTTATAGCTAACCTTGTTCATAAAATCTCCTTTCAGCCTTGGTGGCAGGTCGTGCTGATATGATACGAATAACCTCACCACCCTCACTATCTCTTTGAGTATGAGCGACCAGCAATACGGCTACCCCATTCACTGCACCAAGCGCTTGCCACCGTTCTTCACCATTTTCATAGCGGTCTTGCTGACGCAAACACAAAGGATCAAAAAATACCCGAGCTGCTTCTTCAAAGGATAAGCCATGTTTGCGTTGATTACTGCTATCTTTCTGTTCATCCCATTCAAATTCAATCATTGATCACCGTCTTCAAGCATATTGGTGCTAGGCATTGTCTGATAATCAAAAGACAGCGGTATGCTATTGGTTTCTGCTACCTGATGCAAAAATAACTTAATCGCTTGCGAAGGCGTTAAACCATAGCCCTCAAGCACCGAAAATGCCTTGTCTTTTAATTCTTGATCCAGACGGATATTATAATTGGTTGTGCTCATAGCAGTACTTATCGCTTATTCATGTACCCTTAATATAAGCGATAAGTACTGTCAATTCAATAATTTTGGGGCTTTGGTCTTTCACAAATAGTGACAGTAACGCGCTACCCATCCAATTCACGCAGAAAATCATTAATTTTCAGTTTTAGCTCTTTTTGTATGACGTAGAGTTCGCTCGCGCTATATTCTCTCAGCAAACGTTCCTCATCTTTTAATTCAAACATTTTTTTACGTATACTATCGCTATGAGTCTCGTTTTCTAAACCAAAGGTGTTAAGACGACCCATTTGACGGTAGTATTCTCGTTGCGCCTCTTCAAACATCATGAAATGGTTACTTGCTACTGATATACCTTCAATACTCATAAATTACTCCTTTTCACACTCGGAAAATGTCCCTTTATGAAATTTTTATTTATTTATCATCAATAGCTTACCTATCAAGAAGAGATCTATTTCTTTTATTTGCTAGCTTCGCTTCAAATCTCTTCATAGCCGTATCTAATTCTTCATGCGTGGGCTGTACATATGGCTCATCACTAGCATCTGTATTACTTTCTTGGATTGAGTCATTAGAATATAAGTCAACAAAAATTTGTTTTCTTGCCTCAGGTTTAACCTCAACATTACTGCTAGAATTATCTGTAGCGGCAGACAATTCCTTTGATTCTTTTCTATAGCGATAAAGATAATTGGTCAGTGTGCCAGTCGTTAGAATGAGGTCATGGCGCTCAGCTAATATCTCAACCACGCCTTCATAGGTATATGAAACAGCCAGCTCTTCGATCACTTCATAAAGATCACGAAACTTGGAAAACTTTGTTCTCTTAGCCATAAATTGCTCTCTATCTGCTTTTTAGCGGTCACTAATATGAGTACAAGGTGTTAAATATATTTGCTCATAATTTGCTAGTGAAATGCTTGTAGTTTGCTTAGTTTTTGCTTGTATTTTGCTCATAATACAGCTTTCTTATTATATTTGCTCATAATTTGCTAGCGAAATGCTCGTAGTTTGCTTAGTTTTTGCTTGTGTAACGCTCTTATAAGCCTTTTTAGCTAAAAAGGCTTACGACAGGTAGAAAATAACCGATTTCTCTACCTGCTTTTTGGTCATTAAATTATCCAATTTAATGACTACACCTTACGCACCCTATCGGGATGAAAAAAAGCATCTTAAATCAGTAACTTACCTGATTTAAGATGCTTTTTTCTGCATGCAAAGTGCAAACAAAATTAATTTAAGTAGCTGGTTTATATGATATATTACTGTCTACAAATTGCAAACAAGGATAATTATGAGTACCCCTACTGTATCATTTAGATTAAAGCCAGAAATCTACCTAAAACTAGAAGCGATAGCAGCAGAGGCAGGGCAAACGCCTGGTGGCTACTTGAAGAAAAAACTGGAGTCAGATACCAATAACTTTCTTGAAGACCTTCAATTTATGAAAGGAGATATTAGTGAAATTCTGCACTTATTACAGTCGAACGACGAAGGATCAAAAACGGTAGAGAGCACATCAAATCAGAATGATATGGTAAATGTTTTGATGCCGATAGTGCTAGAATCGTTATTAATATTAAGAGAGGTAGCAGCACCTAACAAAGTTGGCAACGCTCAAAGATTGGTCGATAAAGCAGGAATAATGGCATACAATAGTTTGGAATGATAATTGCTTTAACTAAACAATTTTATTCTTCAATTTGCTATGAATATACTAATGACTAATATTTAATTCGAGAGGTAATGGTATGGGACAAGCAAAGAGTAGAGGTACTAAAGAACAGCGTGAAGCAGGAGCTAAGAAGAGAAGGTTAGAACAGCTTAATATTAGCGAAAGACCTATTGAAGAAATCTACAAAGAATTTGATCTTCCTGATAATAGTGAGTTTCTAGGCTATATTATAAATATCGTAGAATCTGATGAGTTTGTAGCTAAATTTGAAGATACACCTGATCAAACAAATATAGCTTATGCAAAAATACCAGATTTGGGATTAAGGTTTGAGGACTTTTCCGAAGCCCTAGATATAGCTAAAAAAGTAGCAGAAAAGTATAAAACTGATATATGCTTTTTATTTGAAACTTCTGACCAGTTTAGGGTTATCCCAACATTTACTGTTAATTTAACAGATTTTGCCCACTAAAGATTTTAAGCTCCTGACTTTTAAAAGTCAGGAGCTTAATAGGGTTTTTAGGCTGTGCATTTACATGTCTGCTATGCGTTTAAGTAAAAACTCTACACGACTAGCATCGTCGCCCTTACCCTTGTAGCCGTAAGCTTTATCTACTGCCTTATCAAGTGCATTATGAGCTTTGGTTAGCTCAGGATAAGGATCAATCATGTAAGTATTGTAAAGCTTAGCGAGCGTTGGTGCATTCTCGCTACCGTCTTGGTAGTGCTTACGAGCATCTAAAACGACTTGAGCAGCCGATCCAATAACATCTTTAGTTTTCAATGTTTTATTATCTACATCTTCGGCATCAAAAGGATATAAGAAGTTGTTATAAACGATAGTATTTGAGTAGCGGTAATCACTTTTTAGGCGACCAGCTGTTAGACGCATAAAAGCATTATGCATTGCTGAGTTTAATACTCCAAAGTGATAAAGCGTCGCGTTAGCAAGCATCAGGTTTGCATAATAATTTACTATATCTGATGAGACGAATCCAACTGGTAGGTACTTTCTATTCTCGGAACTCACTACAGGGATTATAAGTAGATTCTGTCCTTTAGGGGGTTGACGATTTTCATCAAACAAATGCGGTTGCTCAGCTTTTTTTTGTGTCGCTTTTTTAGTGCTAGCTAATCGAAATGTTTTCACATTGTCAATACGTTGCCTGACTTGTGGCATTTGGGCTAAATCTTTATTTAATTTGATTACGTCGATACCATCAAACCATAGGCAAAACCTTTCTTTATCGTTCAGGAATTCTTCTGCGCCCATAAAAGGGCGAATATACTGCTCTGCTAACGGTTCAGTTGCAATTAAATTATTCTTTTCATCGGGAGACATGACCAAGTTGCCACTACAGGTAGAGTAACTACCTTTTTCCATTTTTATCTCATTTGATATTTGGTTTCTTGTCTTATCAAAGAATATTACTTCACCATTTATAAGATAACCGTTAATCGTTTTAGCTTTATTCGGTATTGGTTCACCTTTGATATCTGTATAGCTAAATAATATTTTGTCACTACGTTCATTCAAACCATAGCCAATAATTACGCAATGCACTGCTGCCACGCCCTTACCTTCATTAGTCCAGCTAAATGTCTGATGGGCGAAGTTAATATAACCACCACATTCCACTAAGAGGTATTTCCATAAAATAGCTACCTGCTCACCTTGAGAAATAGAGTTAGTAGAAACAAATGCAGTTTCAACTTGATGATTTTGTTTACTAACTCCTTGCATATATTGCATAGCTCTTATGTACCAACCTGCAACATAGTCTAAGGTTTTGTAGTTTTTTACTTGCTTCGCTACATTTTCCAGGTCTGCCTTTTGCTCTTTAGTTTGATATTTAGCACCAATGAAGGGTGGATTGCCCATCACAAAATCGCACTCATTTGCCGCTAGAACGTCCTCCCAGTCAATTTGTAGGGCATTACCCTCTGTAATGTGTGGACTGTACACAATGGGCGTTGTAGGGCGTGTTGTACCAAAGCGCTCAGCAGTGGCTTGGTTCAGTTGATGATCGGTAATCCACATGGCTACCCTTGCGATATGAGCCGCGTGTGGTTCAATCTCAATGCCATAGAATTGTTCTACCGTAACCTGGCACATACTACTAATATCAAGTAAACCTCTTTGGTCACCGTAAATCTGTGCGATCAGCTGATTTTCTAACAGACGCAATTCGCGATAAGCAATAATCAGGAAGTTGCCACAGCCACAAGCAGGATCAAAGAATTTTAATGTAGGAAGTTTTTCATAGAGCTTTAACGCTCTTGGCTTATCTTTAGCGCATTTTGAGAACTCGTCACGTAGGTCTTGCAAGAATAAAGAATTGATGACCTTTAAAATGTTCTTTTCACTAGTGTAGTGAGCACCAAACTCACGACGCTTATCGTCGCTGTCTGCTGTGTCATCTATATCGAGTACGCTTTGAAACATTGAGCCAAAAATAGCAGGGCTAATCTCGCTCCAATCAAGGTTATTGCACTGAACGACTAGGTTATAGAGGTTTTTATCAAAGTAAGGGATGCGGATTGACTGAGAGAACAGATCACCGTTGATGTAAGCAAAGGCAGCATAGCTTTCAGGCAGGCGACTTGAGCGATCTTTAGTGTTTAAAGTATCAAACAGCGTGGTAAATACCTCGTTGAGGTTGCTACCGTCACTCCTTGCCTCATTCGTGAGTAACCCATCTAACAGGTTTTTTTGTCCAAAGATGCCAGTGTCATCGGCAAAGAAACAAAAGATTAGACGGGTTAGAAATAATGCTAATTCATCCGCATTAACCCCATCGGAGATAAACGCTTGATGTAGCTTAGCGACCATTTCAGTTGCCTGACGGTTAATCGGGTTTTCTTCAACTATCTCAGCCATTGCCGCATTTGGTGCTAAGAAGTCCAACCATTCAGCATTTTTAGGTAGGTCAGCAATAGGACATTTATATTCTTTGATGTTCAGAGGGTTTTCAATATCGAATAGCCATAGTTCATCAAAGTTGGATAACACGATATATCTTGGCTTATCTGCTGCGCTTAGGCGCTCGTAGTATTTGCTGACTTGGTTATAGGCTTTATTGAGATCAAGACCACGGCTTTTTTGTTCAATCATCACCAGTTTAGGAATAAAAGCATCAACATACTTTTGAGACTTATCGTCTTTTAGACGATGCTCAAATGCTTTTGACTGTACTTGCCCAGATACACCGTAAGCATTGAAGATCTGCGTCCAAAAGTTCTGGCTTTGACCTCTCTCATACCCTTCAGCGTCTTTATAGTCATGGATAATACGGTGTAGCTGCTCACGGATATGCTGATAGTCTAAACTCATTGGTAGCCTTACTGTTTTGTTTGATAGAATTGCTGCTAATAATACTCATCATTTTGACTGTTTGAAGCTTAATTCTTATTTACTTCTAAATTTATCCCAAAATTCATCAATACATTCATCCAATAAATCAGCATCAGATATGACGTCTGACTGCTGTTGTAGAAAACTTATATCCATTGCAGTGCTGTAATCTACATACTTTTTATCTATCATGTTATGGAAAAAACCTTCATCATTCGAGTCATCTGGGTAAAACATCTTGTGTAGTGACCACCAGTCGTTGAAAAATCTGCAAAAGCTTACTAGCTGTTTTTTATCGTATTTATAAACAACATATGGATAAAATTGAATAGGTAAATGTGGAAAAAAATCTATCAATGTAGTCCGAATTGCTTCTTGTTGCTTCGTTAACTTTTCAAAATAATTAATCATTTTTGTAATCCTATGAGTTTAGGGCTGAAAGGGTCACTGCAACTCAGCAAATGAGTCATGTACTCTCTAACATACCTAGGCTCTTGTAGTTGTTTTTTCAGCTTCATCTTAGCTTTAAAGTAGCTATCACAATCTGACCAGTTGCCTACGATTGATGGTTCTTGGTGTAGTAGCTCCGCATACTTATCTGCTTGCGCTGGAGTCATACCTTTAACCTCTTCATCTGTAACACCGTTTATCCAATCGATATTATGAGGATCTCTTACTATGCCAAGAGGTTTCGTATCTTTTTCCTTAATTTTAAACCTAAAGGTAAAGCCTGCAATCTGACGCCCTTGCTTATGCTGCTCATAAGTAGCTGTAATGTCCGTATGATTGTTAATCTGCTTTATAGCATGGTCTAATACTTTTGCTTTAAAGTTATTCATCTGTTTGTATTTATTAGGCTCAACCCCTAGCATCGAGCGTAAACTATCAATCATTATCTTATTGGTTTTGCCCACTGAGCGCCAACGTATCATTAATTCATATAATCTAATGGCATATTCACTTTGTAAGCTACTTACTTGCCTTAACTCATATTCGGTATAGCAGCTATCAAGGCGTGTTATTAGCGGTATAACATCACTTGCAAAAGTTAGCTCAACACAGCCCAATTCATCAGCATAAGCAATCTTCTCTACCCAACGGCTTTTATAATGTATGTTCTTACCGCTCGCCTCTTCTATTTTATCGTAACTAAATCCTGCTTCATACAGCCCGTTAACTGCACGTTTCATGGCTTCGTATGCAGTATGTTTTTCTACACTGAATTGCTGTTCATAGCTTTTAGCGTAAAGACGCAAAGGTTTACCGACATCAATCAGCTTGTTTTGCTCTCTTGCTTCAATGATTGCTAGGAATATAAGCCGCTGCTCTGCCACTCCTAAACTATAACTTGCGCCCATCAAATCGTTATCTTTAGAAACTATTTGTTTTTTGGTCATGGCTGCCTTGCCTGTAATTGAACAATGTATAAATTAAGCATAACCATAACATTAAATAGATATCGCTACAATAGCAACCAAAAAGTATCTATAAGGTCGTAAAAGGTAGCTTTATGGGTCGTAAAAGGTAGCTTTATGGGTCGTAAAAGGTAGCTTTATGGGTCGTAAAAGGTAGCTTTATCAGCTCCAAAGTCCTTTACTGGTAAGCTCTGTAGCGAACCTA
>NZ_CP012530.1 GCF_001593285.1 Psychrobacter sp. P2G3 | reverse complement strand
CAGTCCCATGGTTGTTCCTATCAACTAACATCTTCGGAAGATCGTTAGAATCACAGTAGTTTTTATGACTGTCCCACTAAGGATCAATCTCTGATCATCAAATGACTTCTCAAAAAAAAGCCCTTGTATCAGCTGATACAAGGGCAATATACATTTAATTATTAATCCAAACTATTGTGTGCCTTTATCCCAGCTTTGTTAACCAGTTTTTGAGCATTGGATACTTTGTTAGGTGCTGCCACCTCTCTTAATATTAATAACGATTCTAGCACTATCGGCATCAAAGCCTTGACCATATCATTCTGATTTGAGCTGCTCTCTACTGCCTTTATATCGTCGTCGTCCGACTGTAATAAGTATAGAATCTCACTAATATCTCCTTTCATAAACTTAAGATCTTCAAGAAAGCTATTGGTATCTGATTCCAATTTTTTCTTTAGGTAGACACCAGGAGATAATCCTTCCTCTGCTGCTATCGCTTCTAGTTTTAGGTAGACTTCAGGTTTTAATCTAAATGACACGGTAGGAGTGTACATAATTATCCTTGTTTACAAATTGTGGACAGTAATATACCATAAAAATCAGTGACTTAAATCTAATTTGTAAACATTTTGTGTACAGAAAAAAGCGTATTAAATCAGGTAAGTTGCTGATTTAATACGCTTTTTTTCATCCCAAGGGGGTGCGTATGGTGTAGTCATTAAATTGGATAATTTAATGACCAAAAAGCAGGTAGAAAAATCGGTTATTTTCTACCTGTCGTAAGCCTTTTTAGCTAAAAAGGTTTATAAGAGCGTTACGTTAGTAAATCGTTAGTTAAAAGTTAGCAAATCGTTAGCTAGATATGAGCAAATTATGAGCAATTACTGTATGATTGATTAAAAGTTAGCAAATCGTTAGCAAAAGGGTAGTAAATCGTTAGTTAAATATGAGCAATTTATGAGCGTTTTTATAATTGAGATAATTGACTTCAGGAATAGATGGAGATAGGTGTTTATGGCTAAGAGAACAAAGTTTTCCAAATTTCGTGATCTTTATGAGGTGATCGAAGAGCTGGCTGTTTCATATACCTATGAAGGTGTGGTTGAGATATTAGCTGAGCGCCATGACCTCATTCTAACGACTGGCACACTGACCAATTATCTTTACCGCTATAGAAAAGAATCAAAGGAATTATCTGTAGCTACAGATAATTCTAGTGGTAAGGTTGAGATTAAACATGAAGGTGCTGAACAAACTTTTGTTGATCTGAAAGGTGGTGAACCGATTCAAGAGAGCGTTACAGATATTGATGATGATTCTAAAAGTGATAACCAAGACGATGAAGAAATAGATCATGATGCGTTTTTAGAGAAAATGAAAAGAAAACTTGCAATCAAAAGCAATAAATCACTTTTTGATAAGTAAATTATTGATATCGAACTAAACGAAGATCCAATAAGAGACGTTCCCTAAATCTAAAGGAATAATTTATGAGCATGAGCGGTGTATCAGTAGCCAGTAATAAGAGCCTTCAACTTGAAGCCACCCAAGAAGCCTACAATAGAGCTGTCGTAAAGCTTAACTTGCTTTTGATTGAAGACAAGACCCATGAAGAAGACGTTAGGGCAAAATTAATTGAAGTGATGAAAGAGAGGAACAAACTAGGTAAATACTCTTTTTCTGATCTTTATGTCATGCAAAAAAGCATTGAAAAAACGGTTGATGATTTTCTTGCTGGGTTAAATGAGCAGTATGTCTCTGATTAGAGTGGCAAGAAGTAAAGAATATTAAAAATATTGAATTTTTAGTACTTATCGCTTATATTTGAAGTACATGTATAAGCGATAAGTACTGCTATGAGCACAACCAATTATAATATTCGTCTGGATCAAGAATTAAAAGACAAGGCGTTTTCGGTGCTTGAAGGCTATGGTTTAACGCCTTCGCAAGCGATTAAGTTATTTTTGCATCAGGTAGCAGAAACCAACAGCATACCGCTATCTTTTGATTATCAGACAATGCCTAGCACCAATATGCTTGAAGATGGTGATCAATGATTGAATTTGAATGGGATGAACAGAAAAATAGCAGTAATCAACGCAAACATGGCTTATCCTTTGAAGAAGCAGCTCGGGTATTTTTTGATCCTTTGTGTTTGCGTCAGCAAGATCGCTATGAAAATGGTGAAGAACGGTGGCAAGCGCTTGGTGCGGTGAATGGGGTGGCGGTATTACTGGTCGCTCATACTCAAAAAGATAGTGAGGGTGGTGAGGTTATTCGTATCATATCAGCACGACCTGCCACTAAGATTGAAAGGAGGTTTTATGAACAGGGTTAGCTATAAAGCAAATGAGCTACCGTCTTTAAGCGCTGAGCAAGAAGCAAACTTGCAACGATTGGCGGTGCTTTCAGATCATGATATTGATTTGTCTGATATGCCTGAAGTAACGGACTGGTCGGGTGCGACCCGTGGCAGTGTAGTGTCATCTGATTCTATGGTCGGTGCCAGTATCGTGAGTCCTAGTATCATTGCTAGATTCCAGGATAAAGCGAAAAAGACTGGTGGTAATTACCAAGATATGATTAACGATGCGCTAGAAGAGTATTTGTTAGATCATTAGTCGATAAAATCACAAGTCTAAAACGCCCACCACCTTTTTTTCTTCTCAACCGTAGCGACGGTTGAGTCGTCCGTTTTTTCTTTCTCTTGTTCAAGTGGCGGCTCATAGCTCTGCTCAGACTTTTTAAATTCTAGTAATCTGACTTGTGCAAAATCCTGAATACTGGCGTTGGCTTTATCCAGCGTTTTGTTCAACTGTGCTATCTGCTCTTGATAATTCTCTATCAACTTCTTTTGATCACTCACCTGTTGGCTGAGGTGTTCGTTTTTGAGCTTCTCAAGCGCTAATTGATGTTCAATGTCTGTATTATACTGAACACTTTGACTGTCCAGAGGTGTACTTTGAACACTGTTCACTGAACGTTCAGTACGTTTTTTTAAAATAGGCTCACCAAAAACGCGTAACATCTCAGATGGGTCTATCTTCTTATCTGAATGTCTGGAAAGCTCACCATTACTGATCTTCTGATAGATCGTCGTTCTTGAGACCCCCCATTCTTTTGCCGCTTTTGTCACCGATATGTTCATTGTTCACCTAGTGTTCAAGTGCGTTTTTAGAAAGTGTTCAGTACAACTGTCCAGAACGTTCAGTGAACAACTATGGCATTAACCTCGTCGATAGGCAAATCATAATCTTCAGTCAGTTATTAGGCTCAAAAACCACTAAGAGTATCACTGAGTCCTGCTGAAAATTCTGGATAAGTCTAAAAATCGGACAATTTATCTATATTAGAAAAATAGGTATAGAAAATCGGTTTTTTTATGCGTATTCGAATAACATCTATAAAAAATCTGGAATATTATATATATCTTAAGAGGTATTCATGGACACGTATCAGATTATCCCTTTACTGATCCTTGGTATGGAAGCACTAGAAATCAGAGGGATATTCAAAAAAATTTCATCGGCTAATCGTTATTTCATCCTTAGTCAGGGGGACTTAACCATTTTGCCAAAAAAATATTTCTTTAAACTATAGTTTAACTAAGTGGTAGCATAAATAGAATTTTACTTGGGAGGCAACTGGATATGATTACAAGAGTTACGTTAATTGAGAACACAGGTAACTATCAAAAATTCTCTGATGGTAACGTGAATTTTAATCCTGTAACTATTATTTATGGTGAAAACAGGAATGGAAAAAGTACTTTTTGCGATATATTTCACTCGCTCGCTTTAAATGACCCCAAAATAATTATGGACAGAAAATCAATAAATCCATCTAACGTGATGAGCCAAGCACAGCAAAAAATAAAAATTCAGTTTTCTACTGATGACGATAGAAAAAAAATTGTAGCCTTTACAAATGATTCTTGGGATTCTCATCTTCCTGATAACTACCAATTACATGTTTTTGACCAAGCTTTCATTTACAGAAATGTTATGGCAGGTATGACATACAACAGAGACAACTCTAAAAATATTTCAAGCTATATTTTAGGTGAAAATTCAGTAAAATTTGAAGAATTAGAGATTGATAATCAGAAGCTAAGAGGGGTTAGGGAATCAATAAGAACACTTACCAGCAAGTTTCATTCCCATAAAATACATAACATCGATGATTTTATAGCTTCTCCCTTATCACTATTATCTCTTATAGAGATTGATGCAGAAATCAAAAATTCTAAGGAATCACAGCAAAGAATTAGTACTCAGATCACCAATACTATTCAAGTTAGCAGAAGATCAAATCTTGAGGGGATGATCAGGCATAGAGCTATAGATACGGAGCTAAAGTCTATAAATGACTGTCTAGGCTTCAATATGGATAATGTGCACGAAGCTTCTAAAGAAGCTGTTGCTAATCACAAGATGAAAGTTGACAGCCCAAACCTATTTGATACTTGGGCTGCTAAAGGCATTACTCACCTAAAAGATGATTGTCCTTTTTGTGGACAGGAATTAAAGCGAGAAGCTCAGTTCTTGATTGAAAACTATCAAACTGCTTTCGATGATAATTTCCAAAATTTCGTAGCTCAAACGAAATCAAAAGCTAACTCTCTAAAAAGAAAGTCTTTGATCAGTACAAATATAGAAGATATTAGAGAGAAACATGATAGGAATTTAGCATTTTTAGATACTTATATTGAAGCTGATATTAGAAGTGAATTAGAGTCACACGACTATATAAATCAGTTGATGAGCTGTTTTCAGAGCATAGAACTAGCCTTATCTGATTTATATCATGCTAATAATAGTGTCGCTAAAACTATAGAAAACGATCTCAATTACAAATACGAAGTTCCTTACAATTCACTTCCCCCTATAGATTTTACGCAACTAAAGAGCAAGTTCTCTATATTTGATGATTCAATCGCTGAATATAACAGCGTTAAAGATAAAATTAACATAGAACTAGATCGATTTAAGGCATTACAGAATACCGCAGTACTACAGAATTTAGTGGATACTGAGGTAGATGCAGAGAAATTACTTCTATCTCAAAGGAAAAGACGTGATATGAACGAGGATTGCATAGAATTTTCTGGTTTATGCTCTGATTTGCAAGCAGCTGAGGATGAATATAAAGATCGCAAGGCCAAGCTGGAGGAAGATCAAGAAGAATTCTTGAACAATTATTTTGATGAGATAAACAGAATTTTCTCTAGCATTGGAACGAAGAATTTTGAAATATCTAGAGGTACTAACAATATTGGAACTAGAACTGTCTATGAATTAAAAGTCTCTTTTAAGGGAGAGAGTATAAATAAAGATAAGTTTCATTGCATATTTAGTGAATCAGATCGCAGAGCGCTAGCTCTTTCTGTTTACTTCGCCAAAATTAATAAGCTACCTGAGGATGAGAGACTGAAAGCTATTTTAATTATGGATGATCCTGTTACTAGTTTTGACAGTGAGAGAATTACCAGTATTTTAGGAATACTATATAGATTAAAATCTCGTGTTAAACAATTGATTGTTACTACACATTATAAAGGTATGGCTTCATCTATGATGATGAAGTTCAGTAAGGAAGCTAGTGCTATAAAGATCATTCAAACACAGAATGGATCAATACTAAAGCAGGCAACTGAAGCTGAAATGACTGAAACAGCACATAATAAACGCTACAATGAAATAATGGATTTTGTAGAACGTAGGACAAATGAAGATAAAATAGAACAACTACGTGTATTCGTCGAAGCTGAGATGAGAAGTCGCTATAAACGACAGCTTATCTCACTTAATTTAAACGAAAAAAGTAAATTTAATGATTGTTTAAAAGCCCTCAAAGATAAGGACTATATTACAGAAAGTAGTTTTCTGTCACTTGATGATCTTCGAGGTTCGCTAAATGTTCCATCACATAATATACAACATAGATCTCTTGAAGACTCCAGATCTTATGCAGAAGATATGATGAAAACTATATACAACGAAATTTGAAAGAGCTTTGGAGACCTTCCTGAAATTTGTGTAAGTATGGCTAAAAGCTAGTGACACAGAATTTGGGTTGGTCTCAACCACTTATAACAGACTGCTTTAGCGAGTCGGAGGATATTCGTATAGTGTTGGCTTAGTTGAACCACGAACGTATAAAGGGTGTTTAGGCTCACCATTTTTATTTATATCTAAGCAGTATAATTTATCTTGCCCCGTATTTTTTAATATTTCTCTTACATGATTAGCTCTATCTCTGTGAAGACCATCATTCCCCCAACAAACAATAATTTTATCCACCTTAGATAGCTTGGCTAAATAGTTATCGTTTTCTGACCCAATAGGATCGTCTTGTGCCTTCATATTAGTTGGGTCTGTAGCACGATAAGCAAACACATTAAACATGTACATCCCACCTGCCCCCCAAGATTTCGCAAAATCTATGCACCGATTAATAGTCTTATCATTATCAACCTCATCAGCTGTTGATGGATTTAAAGCTATAAAAGCTACTAGCGATTTCTCTTCATCCCATATACGCTTCAATGAGTATCTATATTTCCCGCACTCCGATATTTTTGCATCTGTTTTCATATTTGAATTTCCTTATACAAGATAACCTAGTTAACAACAACACTAATTATAGGGAAAACCGGCTGTTTTGGTTCTTTTTATGGACTCCAATTACCCACGCTCACGAGTCAGTCACGATAATAAAATAATGAGTATATCTCAGCGGAACCCTCTAAAAAGGCTCATTAATCCATTAATAGACTACTCATAGCATACTACTGTAATAAAACCACTTAATGAGTAGTGATTAGTCTCGATATTTCCTTGGCCACATCAGCGATCAAATGCCGTGAGCACTTGGCCATTTTTTGAATATCAGAATAACTATGACCTGATTTGAGTAGACTAGCGATGATCTGGCGCTTTTCGATATCTTTTTTACGTCCTGAATACTTACCTTCTGCCTTAGCACGAGCAATACCTTGCATCTGACGGTTACGGCGATCCTCATAGTCTTTTCTAGCAATGGCTGCGAGCATATCCAGCATCATCGAGTTAATGGCCTGTAATACACTGCTCATAAATTCAGTGCTGCTTTCAGATTGAAGCGCCATATATGAGGTCGGCAGCTCTTTTGATACGATAGAGAGCTTTTTCTCTGATAGCATTCTTTTGAGCGTATCCCAATCAGCTTGGTTCAAACGTGCCAAGCGATCAATCTGCTCAACTAATATAACATCGCCCTTATGAGCATCTTCGATCAGCTGCATAAGCTTGGGTCGCACCAAGATAGCTCCTGATTCGTTTTCGACATAGAAGGCAGCAATCTTGTGGCCATAATCGTTGGCAAATGCTATAAGTTCGCTTTTGGCACGCTTAGCGTCTTGTTCTTTGGTAGAAGCTCGTAGATACGCTCTGATAAACATAAACACCTAAAATAGTCTGTTATAAGTGGTTCCATTATAGCAGTCTGTTTTAAGTGGTCTGTTAATAGGTTTGAAGGGTGAAATGACTGGTTCCCTTGGGGTATACCCTACGATAACAGGAAATCCATCGCGGATGACAAAACCTATTTAGTTTTTAAACGATATGGATTGGTCGATAGCGTGTAAGATAAGTTGGAAAAACGAGTAGAGTATTGAATCATCCATACTGGGCTTAAAATGAATTTTTTTTGTGAGTAATTTCTGCTCGATGTTATTCATTTGTCGCCATCTGAGTCATGGCGACTTCTGATTCAATCAGAGAAAGCAATTTTGAGCAATAAGGCATGCTTGCAGCAGGGTTTGTTCTAGGCTTCTTTACTTACGCTTTTTTGTAGATTCTTTTTTAGTAAATGATCAAATATGAACGGGCCAAATGGTAAGAGTGATCCGAGTACGCCCGCAGGTATTGCCCAACGAGGAATTTTTACTTTGATAGCTGTGCCTACAAGTACTACGATATAGACAATGAATAGTACACCGTGCGCCATACCGATATATTTTACACCTTCTGGAATGTCCATCATATATTTTAGTGGCATGGCGATGAAGAGCAATAATAAGAAAGAGGTGCCTTCTAGGTAGCCTATAAGGGTAAGACTTTTTAACGCGGTCTCTTGTTTTTTTCTAAGGCTGTGAATTTTTTCAATAGTTGGCTGAGCCTGTGACACTATATTTTCCTTTTGTTATTATCAATAAAGAATTTATGGATTATTCAATGTCTCTATAATAATGGCTCTACGCAGAGCTTTTAAGTATTGGGTTTTAAGACCTAAAATGAGTGAGTACCTATACCAGTCATACATTACCTTCCAGTTCACATTTTATAAACATACTCAAGTATAAAAAGTATTTTTCCGTATAGAGTGACTACGACGCTAGTTCATTTTGTTTGTGATAATCGGCATCAATGTGCTTATTTATTACGCTTACTTTCTAAAAATATCATGTCAATTATAATCAATGCGACACCGACACAGACACCTATATCTGCAACATTGAAAATAGGATAATTCCAGACATCAGCATAATGCACATGGATAAAGTCAACCACTTTGCCAATTCTTAAACGATCGATTAAGTTGCCAATCGCACCGCCAAGCACTAAGGCCAACCCCATAGACAATAGCTTGGCTGTACGTGGCGCTTTGATTAAATAAATCGTTAAAAAGATAGCCATTACAAAAGCTAAGCCTGAGAAAAACCATTTCTGCCAACCGCCAGCGTCGGCTAAAAAGCTAAATGCTGCCCCATAGTTATAAGCGAGTGTCCAGTTGAGAAATGGTTCAATGACCGGTACGGGGTCATTGAACGCTAATTTGGTTTGGGCCAACCACTTAGTCCATTGATCAAGTATTAATACCATTATCGCCAACAAATACCAGATAAAAGCGCGACTGCCATTGGCAACCATTTTTGGCATTTTATCCAACTTACCTTTAGGTGTTATCGAGTTGCCTGAAGTCACGTACATAGCTTTAGGCGTATGATTCATGGTTTTAGAGTCAATCGATTGATGAGTACTACTCACAGCTATAGGTACTTTATTGTCAGCAATATTAGTACTAGCCGATTCAACGCTATTCAATTTAGTACTATCTAATCTGTCGGTAGATTCAGTCATAGTTGTTTTCTTTATCTGTGTTTATACAATGAACAATGTTAAACGTATATGTTTTTGGTATACGACTATTAATCGCGCCACTTTTATAAACGGCGCCACTTACCGCTCTGGTGTTATGAAACTTACGGTAATAATTTTTTATTAGGGAATCTGTTGATTGATTTCAACATTAACCTGAGTCTGTTCAGCGCTAATCACTATAGGATTACCCGATAAGTCGCCTGACTCTGCTATGGCATTACCGCTATGACTAATACGAGCAACGACTGCTAACTGAGTTTTGTCACTACGAGCTGAATTTAACGTGCGATCTGGCATCATCGCATCAAGATTGCTTAAGCGGATACTGGCCTCACCTTGCTTGATAATACTAATGGGTAAACGTTTGGCGGCAAACGGTGGACCTCCTTTAACTTCACGTATCGCAACAAACAACACATCATCAGCTTTCACTAACGGTAATAAATTAGCGTTAATTTTCACTGTCACGTCAATACCTTCTAGCGCTTGCTTTTCTTGCGTGCTAACGTAGTTGCTTAACTCATCTAAGCTTGCTAAAGCTTTAGTATGATCACCTGGTTTGGCCACAATGCTGCCTTGTAAGCGTTTAATCCAACCTTGCGCTTGGGCAAAGTTACTACTACGAGTCTCACCCATTGCCATGAGCATTTGAGCCCGTTCATGTTGCGGATTTTTAGCTAATATAGCTTGTAATACACGGCGAATATTAGCGTCTAACTGACCTTCATTAACAAAAAAACTAGTCTGAGCATAAGTAGTAGCAATCTCCTCGTTATCAGGTGCTAAACGATAGGCACGCGATAAGGCTTCTAACGCAGAGTCAGTCGCCTCCATAGATAAGAAAAGCTCGGATAGGCGCATCCAGCGATTAGGATCATCAGCATTACGATGAACATTGGTTTGCATGGCGCTAATCAGTTGACGACCATCTTCAAACGCCCATGATGGCGGCTTGTCAATTTTAGCTGTCAATAGGTCGTCAGCCACTTGTCCTACTTTGTCCTCGCTTGTCCACAAATCAAACACGGGCGTACGATTGCCTATTAGTAAATACGCCATTGCAGCCAATATTGGGATCCAAGCTGCGACAATTAAACGGCTTTTGACATCAGGGGTGACCATAGGTGTTATCTGACGCTGCGCATCTAATAGCTGACGCTCAAGCTCCAGCTTTTGATTTTGATAATGGCTATTATTAATAGTACCGCTGTCTTTATCTGTTTGTAGCTCAGCTAAACGTTCGCGAAATACTGCAACATTAATATCTAGCAGTTGATTGTCTATTGGTTTGGACTGCAAACGCGGTGCTCGTAGCCATGGCATAATAGCAATCAGCGCAAATATAAGAGCAATCAGCAAGCTTAGAGTTACAAATAAGCCAAAAGTAGAAAATAGGGTCATTTTTTGTCCTCTAGGCTAGTAATATCGTGGTCGACATTCTCAGCTTGCGATAATAGACGATCAAGCTCAGCCTTTTCCGCAGAGGTCAAGGCAGCAGTACTGTTCACTGTAACGCCGTTTTGGCCACGGGCGACAACTTGGCGACGCTTACTTTGCCAAAACCAGCCGATGATTAAGACGAGCAATAATAGTGGTGGAAAAAACCATAGGATCCATGTCGATGGTCGCATAGGCGGCTTGTAGCTAATAAAGTCACCGTAGCGCTCTTGCATATAGGCGCGTATTTCAGCATCACTACGTCTATCTTTAATTAAATCATAGACTTTTTGCTTTAGATCCTGTGCAATCGGTGCATCAGAGGCTGCAAGGTTTTGATTTTGGCATTTTGGGCAGCGAAACTCTTCTATTAATCCACGATACTGAGCTTCTTGCTGTGGTGAGTCAAAATCGTATACGTCAATAGCTGCGTTTGCCGTCATGTTAAGCAGACACGCTAGTATTAAGCTTGCTAGTTTTAAAACTATATTGGGTTTTAGTTGAGGAGCTCTTATTCGAGTAACGTTCATTTGCACATCTCCTCAACCTGAATGAGATCAGGACTATCGTTGTTCTTATTAGCCTCATTAAGTACGGTCAGGCACGGCTTAACACGCTGTTGCCAATTGGCTTCATTAATCTCACCAACAATATGCTGACGAATGATGCCATCTCCATCCACAACAAAGGTTTCGGGCGCACCAGTTATGCCTAAGTCTAGAGCAAACTGACCCAATGAATCCTGAATAGACATAGAAAATGGATCACCGCCTCGGTTTAAGTAACTGAGCGCATTACCAATCTCATCCTTATAATTCACACCAACGATATCAACGCCGCGCTCTTCTAGTTGCATTAAAAACGGATGCTCAATAACGCAAGTTGGGCACCATGAGCCCCAAACATTAAGTAAAAACGGCTTATCTGGCAAATTATCATTGGTGATAGTACGGGTAGTATCTGCTAATAACGGCAGCTCAAAGGCAGGAACCGGACGCTCAAGAGCGGTATTGGTCACAATATTTGTTGGTTTACCTAAGCGCATATACAATATCACTACTAATCCAAAAAAGAGGATAAGCGGAATTAAGAACCATAGCTTCGTCTGCTTTTTTTTCATTGTCTTTGGGTTACGCTGCTTACTGTTTTGGCTATCTTTTTGCTCAGGAGTATTATTCGACATAGTCATTTATTTCTCCTTTAGTGTCGACATCGTCGATGCTGAGATTGACTGCTCAATAGCTATCTCATTGACTCTATCAGTAGCCAGATTACCAGTAACTAGCAACGGAGCTTTAACTTTTTTGATGCGGTATCGTTTATCAAGCATGCTAATTAATCCACCTAGAGCCATGATAATTGCCCCTAACCAAATCCAGCGAATTAATGGTTTTACATAAATCCTTAATGCCCATTGGTTACTACCATCGGCAATAGGTTCGCCCAGTGCGACATAAACATCGCGCATTAGGCTAGCATCAATGGCCGCCTCAGTGGTCGGCATAGTGCTAATGATATAAGTACGCTTTTCTGGAGTCAGTTTCGCCACTTCACGACCGTTTTTGGATACCACGACTTGCGCCTGCGTTGCATCAAAGTTACTACCCTTTATTTCAAAAAATTCAGTTACTTCAAAATCGTAACCTTGAACATTGACTGTATCGCCAATACCCATTGCTACGTCTCGCTCAATACTCAAACTACTAGTAAAGGCTATGCCAATGACAGCAACCAGTACGCCAATATGAGCAGTCTGTTGACCCCAATAGCTCAGACGCAACTGCCGCAAACCGTTAAAAAGATTAGGCGCATTCTTAGTTTTATCTTTAAAATCAACTGCCATCCATAGCAGTACCCAAAAGCTAACGGCTAAAGTCACACCAATATTAAGCATAGACGATGGATTAACAAAGTAAGTAATAACGGCGGCTAATACTAAGCTACTAACGGCGATGACCATGCCTATACCCAGTAGTGGACGGGTGTCTTTTTTCCAGCGAATATTTGAGCCCATACCCATAGCTATTAATAACAGCCACGTTAAAGGTACAAATAATGCATTAAAATAAGGAGGGCCAACGGACACTTGTCCTAAACCAAAGGCATCAGCGATAATAGGATAGAGGGTGCCGAGCAGCACCACTAAGGTTGCAATCAAAATGATGGCGTTGTTGATCACTAAAAAGGACTCACGTGAAATCAGCTGATATTGGCTTTCAACGGTTAAACGCCAACCGCGAACGGCAAACATTAATAGACCACTACCGATGATAATGCCAAGAATAGCTAAGATGACCAAACCACGCGTCGGATCAGCGGCAAACGAATGCACTGAGGTAAGGACTCCAGAGCGTACCAGGAACGTGCCAAGCAAGCTTAAGGCAAAGGCGAAAATAGCCAGCATGATGGTCCATGCTTTAAACACCCCGCGCTTTTCAGTGACTGCTAATGAATGCAGCAATGCTAAGCCGACAAGCCAAGGCATAAACGAGGCGTTCTCTACCGGATCCCAAAACCACCAACCGCCCCAGCCAAGCTCGTAGTAGGCCCACCACGAGCCCAGTGCAATACCAATGGTCAAAAATCCCCAAGCCGCGAGCGCCCATGGACGTGACCAGCGTGTCCAAGCAGCATCTAAACGCCCTTCCCACAATGCCGCCATACAAAATGCAAAAGGCACTACCATACCCACATAGCCCATATATAACATGGGCGGATGAATAATCAGACCGAAATCTTGTAGGACAGGATTTAAATCAGCGCCATCGACCGCTAGATTGGGTAAGGTACGTTCAAATGGTGACGAGGTAAATATCAGCATTGTTAGCATCATTAACTGTACACCGGCCAAAATAACTAATACCCGCGCACGCATTGATAACGGCAAGCCGCGACTAAAGTATGATACCAGTGCACACCATGTGGCCATGATGGTCATCCATAGCAGCAAAGAGCCCTCGTGTCCGCCCCATGTCGCCGATAATTTATAGTACCAAGGCAACAGCGTATTGGAATGCTGCGCGACGTAACTGAGGCTAAAATCATTATAATAAAAACCTGCTATCAAAGCGCCAAATGACGTTATCATGGCGGCAAACTGTGCCCAAGCTAAGCTAGGGGCTAGTCGTTGCCAAGCAACTTGGTTACGAATAACACCAATAGTTGGCAGAATTACCTGCAATAACGCCAATACAAAAGCGGTAAGCAAGGCAAAATAGCCCAATTCTGTAATCAACATACGGTCTAACCTTATTTACTCTAATGCGGTTGCAGTTTACTGTGGCGGTGGAATTTTTATTATTAGAACCCACCCCCGAAATCTGCTGCTATCTCTAGTTTTTAATTGATTTCGAAGGGTTTTATTTAACTACTTTAGGCGCAGTTACCAATGGAGGCGCGCCTTTAAAGCGCAGTAAACGTAACGCATTGAGAGTAACGAGCACTGTTGCTCCAGCATCAGCTAGAACCGCAATCCATAGTCCAGTAATGCCGAATACGGTCGTGATCAAAAAGACGCCTTTGAGACCCAAGGCGAAAATGACGTTCTGATGAATATTGGTCATAGTGGCGCGCGACAGTGCGATGAGATGAGCCATGTCCGTAACACGACTTTTCAATAATGCAATGTCGGCCGTCTCAATGGCCACATCAGTACCGCCACCCATTGCGATGCCAACATCAGCGGTTGCTAGCGCTGGCGCATCGTTAATACCATCACCCACCATCGCTATTTTGCTGTTATTCTTCATCTCGTTAAGCAAGCGCAGTTTGTCCTCAGGCAACAGCTCAGCTTCCCATTCCACATCTAAATTACTGGCAAGTGCTTGAGCGGTTAAGCGGTTGTCGCCTGTGAGCATAACAGAGCGCACACCCATCGCTTTAAGCTGAGCCACACCTTCATGAGCGTCGTCTCGTAACTCATCTCTTAGTGCGACCAATCCAAGCACTTCTCGACTTTGCTCATCAAACAGCACTGAGACGGTCTTACCCTCATTTTGCAGCGCCTCGATTTGTGCCTGTTGCTCGGCTGAAATTGATGCCTCATCTGCGGCATAAACAGGCGAACCGATAGCTAGCGCGCGCCCAGCGATAGTTGCGTGTACCGCTTTACCCGCAGTAGCAGAAGCTTTAGAAGCCACAGGTATGACAATTTTGGCGGCTTCAGCATGACTGACAATGGCTTCAGCAAGCGGGTGACTAGAACCTGTCTCCACACTGGCAAAGAGCGCCAATACCTCATCTTGACCTTGAGAACCCTGATCCTGAGAACTTAGGTACTCTTGAGTGAAAGCAACAATGTCAGTAACGCGTGGCTTACCCTCAGTTAAAGTGCCTGTCTTGTCAAAAGCGACTGTCTTTACTTTGCCGATGGTTTCTAAAGCACTACCCCCTTTAATCAGCAAGCCGCGGCGCGCACCGACCGCCAGACCAGAAGCAATGGCAGCTGGTGTGGATAGCACAAGGGCACAGGGACAGGCAATTAGCAATAGTGCCAAACCGCGATACAACCAAGTTCCCCAATCTCCGCCCATCGCTAACGGCGGAACGATGATAATTAGGGCGGCAATAGCCATCACAGCCGGTGTATAGTAACGACTGAATTTCTCAATAAAACGGGCAGTGGGTGCTTTGGAGGCTTGGGCTTGCTCTACCAGCTCAATAATTTTTGCAATGGTGTTATCGGCGGCTGTTTTTTCTACGCGCACTTGTAGCACACCATCAATGTTAATTGACCCTGCGAATACATTGTCACCCATCGTCTTGGCAACGGGAACCGATTCCCCCGTCACGGGCGAATCATCAAGGCTAGACGCACCTTGAACAATGGATCCATCAGCAGATACTCTATCGCCAGGGCGCACCAGTACAAGGTCATTCACTTGTAGCGAGGCCGCTGGAACGTCGCGCTGCCCACCTTGAGTATCAAGTAAAATGGCGGTTTTTGGCACCAGCGACGCTAAAGCTCTAATGCCAGCACGAGCGCGATCAGCAGCGATACTCTCAAACAGCTCCCCGATTGAGAACAAGAAGACAACCGCTGCGGCCTCTTCAGCTTCACCAATGATAAGAGCGCCAAGCACGGCGACGGACATCAGCGTTTCAATTGAAAAGAATGAACCTGTTTTAGCCAGTGCTAAGGCTTTGCGCGCAAATGGAAAAACGCCTACAATCACGGCGATGGCAAACACCCATATCCCATAAGCGGGGAACAGTAGTGACAGTGCATAAGCGCTGCCCATCAAAATACCGAGACCAACAACCTGTTTGCCTTTTTGAGTTTGCCACCACCGCTTATCCTGCGGAGCCATCTGATTGTCGCTGTCAATATCAATAGCCGATACAGTTTGTTGACCAGTATTGGCAGAGATGCCGAACCCTAGGCTTTTGATTGTTTTTTCGATATCACTAGCCTGAGTCGGCGCACCAGGGGTCAAGCTTAGCTCTAGCGTTTCTGTAGCAAAATTTAGCTCAACATCAGAAACCCCAGGCATACGTTTCAAAGCTGTTTCAATCTTGCCGATGCAACTGGCGCAGTCCATACCTTCAATATGATATTTCATAATAATTTACCCTTTGAATAATGATATTATGAACCCTCTAGTGGCTTTAGAGTCAAGGTTATTTATCTACAGTTTCGTAATTTTAATTTATCTAGCGCCAGTCTTTACAGCCACTTTAATCATTTAAATCATAGAGGTTGTTATGACAATCAAAATTGGTGAGCTCGCTAAACGCACAGGTGCCACAGTGGAAACCATTCGCCATTACGAAAAGGAGCACTTATTACCTGAGCCTTCTCGCAGCGCAGGGAATTATCGTTTATATAATGAAGAGCACATTGAGCGTCTACAATTTATCCTACACTGCCGTACGCTTGACATGGCTTTAGACGAAGTAAGAATCTTACTTGAATACTGGGAGGAACCTGATAAAGACTGTGGTGATGTGAACTTATTACTAGATAAGCAAATTTATGCTGTAGAAATACGAATGGAAAAACTGATGCACTTAAAGCAGCACTTGACTGTTTTGCGCCAGAAATGTGCAAGTAGTGCACCAGCCGTATCATGTGGGATATTAAAAGCTCTTGCCGATAATTCTTGTCATGAGTAATGATATCAGTAGTGTCTATTTCTGAATGATCAAATCATGAAAGGTTAAATACGCCCTGATGTTAAGCACAAAAAAACCCAGCAATGATAGTAATACCACTACTGGGTTGGAGGAAACAATAACTATGTTGTGCTGACTTATCAGGTCTTATTTATCATTCATAGCAAGGTAGATATTTCGATCTGATGCGGATGCGTCATCCACGTATTTTGAATCGCGCCATGTGGTATAAGCATAGACACCACTGTATGGACTGATACTGTTCTGACGGAAATCAGAAATCCAATCTTTGCCATCAAAGATTTGAATATGGCCATGTGGACGCTTTGATGAGCGATCATAGACAATAACATCACCTACTTGGGTTGGCATATCATTGCTAATTTTGCTAAAACCTGCTTTATCAAGCGTGCCACGAGTGGCGTACTGATAGGCTGAAGGATTCGGGGTAAACTCATAACCTGCTGATTGTAGTGCTTTACGTACGTAACGGGCACAATATCCAGAGCTACCAGATAGAGCCACTCGTGAAGCACGAGCAGCAGCGATAGCGGGGGCTGAATTGCTATCAGGAACTGTATTGACTTGCTGCTGTTGTTTTTCAGCGTATAAGCGGCTGTTCAGCGATGAAAGCTGATTCTCTTTTTGCTTGGCCTGCGCACTTAGGTTGCTAATTGCTTGACTGATTTCATCATTATTAGAAACATAAGAACCACTGCTAGTGCTATAGATGTTTTTTGATGAACCGTAGTTTGATGCCACAGAAGTATTGGTGATGGTATTATTTGTTTGAGAGATTGTGATAGCAGCACCACTCGTTTGTGCTATGCCCATACCCAGTACTGACAAAATCAATAAAGCCTGTTTCATAAATCTAATACCTACGGTTAATTCAAAATGGTCTGTTATCAACAACAGCGCAGTCAATTAAATTTCAACAACTCAAGTATATATACGTCATAGTGACTGATACTTCTGCTGCATATTATTCATATAAAAAATGATTATTGGCGATCACAGCATCATTGAAGTCTTACGAAGCTGTTGCAAATCAAGCTGCTGACCAAAACATAAAGCCGACTTTAGCATAGGCTGTTTAGCCTGTCATCACCCTTAAAAACCTCAAAAATACTTTTTTGATGTTGAAAAAATTGCTAATATTCCACATTTTACAATGTAAGTTTGTGTAACATGTACATAATATAGCTGACTAAATTGACAACAATTTCTACTGTTTTATAAGCAAAAAAACGTCCGAGGGTTAAATCTAAATTATAGATTTAACCCTCGGACGTTTTTTTATTGGATGAAGTAATTACCCTATATAGGGTCTAACTAATTATTAAGATAATATAATAATTTATAATATTAATATAGATGTTAATTCCCTACTGGCTTATGTAATATTACGTAATTGTTTCGATACACTCTGTATATTCTTGTATTAGTCCTTAGTTATCTATCCATTTTAAGGATAAATAATCGATAAATTAGCTTACATTGTCATCAAAAGTTACAAATTCAAAGTTATTTTAGCTATTAAAGTCTCAATAGCTAATGAGATTTTTGATGAAGAATCAATTTATAAGTAATAGAACAGTCTTATACCTTTCTCATTTACTTTTAACGCTAACGCTATAATCAAAGTATTCTTAACTGCTAACACATTATAATTGCTGCTCTACCGATTCGATATCAGCATAAACTTGGGTCGTCCCGTCTTTATTGAGCTGCATAACCTGATAGGGCATGAATTTATTTTGATACTCCATACCTGGGCTACCAACAGGCATGCCAGGTACGGCAAGACCCATAGCTTGTACTGGCGGATTTTCTAAAAACTGCGCCATATACTTAGCAGGTACATGACCTTCAAAGACGTAATCATCAGTAGTGACTACAGTATGGCAAGAACGCATCTCATTTGGAACGCTGTAGCGCTCTTTAAATACGGCTAAGTCCGCAACATCTTGCGCGGTTGCACTTAGACCATTATCTTCTGCATGACTTATCCATTCTTTACAGCAGCCGCAATTGGCATCTTTATAGACAGTGGCTGAGACGTTTTTTAGTAGGTCTGGTTTACTTACTGACATTGTCATCATGTGAGCACTTTTAGCGTTTGGTTCATCTTCCTTTAAAGTGACAGCTGTTGCATTTTCGGTTGTTACTGATGTTGTGCTTGCATCAGATACGCCACTACTCGGTTGGCTACAAGCAAATAGTGATGAGGCGGCAAGTAATACTAACGTACTACGCAACCCCTTAGACAGATGACGATTGAATATAAGACTGGATTTTATTTTTAAGGGGGTCATAGTGCTCTCTCATGTACTGTAAATATTGTGAGCTATAGAAGGCCAAGTAACACTTCATATCGTTTGGTAATGTAGCATAATAACCCATCAAACGGAGTACGTAAATTTATCCATTGAGCAGTGCGGACTGGTATCATAAGCAGTTTTTATTTTGAAATGCTGCCTGTAGTATTAACGGGTCTATCTGAGTTTTGGATTTTGACTAAAAATTCAAGGCTCATAATTTTGGATAATTTGCGATGCGCCTGTCTACTATTAATCTACAAAAGCGTTTGAGTACTCAATCAAATCAATTACCGCTATGGTTTACGCTAGTAGCAGCATGGCTTGCAGGGGCTATTTTCTTATTTGCGCTAGCGCCTTATGGGTTCTGGCCGCTAGCAATAGTGTCACCAGCGATTTTATATGCGCTGTTGGTACCAAGTATGAGTGGTCGTCGCGCTTTTATTATCGGTGAAGCTTACGGTATGGGGTTATGGTGCGTCGGCGGCTTTTGGCTCTATACTGCCATCAATGATTATAGCGATACTCCAACGTGGCTCGCATTGATTATGATTGCATTGATGGGTCTCGGTATGGGACTGTTTCATGGATTTTTAGCACTAGTCTTTAACCGTATGGTAGGCAAACAACCCTTTTCATTTGCTGCTCTTTGGGTGCTACAAGAATGGTTAAAAACTTGGTTATTCACAGGCTTTCCGTGGCTGTTTGTTGGTTATGCATTTACTGAAGAGTATTGGTTATCGTCCTTAGCACCCGTTGCTGGTGTTTTTGCCGTCTCTTTTGTTGCCATACTATTGGCTGCAAGTTTAGTAGAGCTACTGCTTCGGCGCAGTAGTTATGCCGTCGTTTCTGTACTGTTATTAGCCATTAGCACATCATTATGGCTGGTCAATCCGCAATGGACAAAACCTAAGGGCACACCTGATCTGTCAGTGTCATTGATTCAAGGTAATATTTCACAAGATATAAAGTGGCTGACTCAATATCAAGTAGAAACGCTAAAGATTTATGCGAAGTTAACGCGCACTGAGTGGGGACGTGATGTTGTGGTGTGGCCTGAATCATCTATTCCGATGTTTCAGGATGAGGCTGCGGGCTTTATTAGTGAAATGATAGAAATGGCCAATGCGACCAATACGACATGGATAACTGGTATCCCTTATAAGGATAAAGCGGCATTCAATGCCAGTACGGATAAGTATCCCCCATTTTACAATAGCGTGATTGCTCGAGGTGTAGAAGCGGAAGGCCTATACAAGAAGCAGCGTCTGGTGCCTTTTGGAGAGTATATTCCATTTGAAGGCGTGCTCGATATTTTCCCAAGTTTGGCCGGTAGTCAGGATATTAAGAGCTATAGTCGTGGTAGTGATCAGCAGTCACCGCTACAGGTGCGTGGACACAATATAGGGACAGCTATCTGTTATGAGGTAGCTTATCCAGATACCACGCGTAAAAATGCAATCGATACTGACTTTTTGTTGACCGTCTCTAACGATGCCTGGTTTGGCACTTCAGCAGGACCATTGCAACATTTGCAAATGGTACAAATGCGCGCTCTTGAGAACGGGCGCTGGTTTATTCGAGCGACCAATACTGGTGTTACCGCTATCATTAACCATAAAGGTCGTATTGTAAAACGCGCACCGCAGTTTGAGCGTACTGTACTACGTGGTGAGATACAGGCACGGGTTGGTAACACTCCCTTTATGCTTATGGGAAATTATCCTATCTTGATAATAATAGCGCTGCTATTACTACTGAGCTATTTTGGCAAAGGTCTAACCACACTTAGAAGACGAGGGTAATAGTAAACTTAATCATAATAATTTAATCCGCATAAATTTTATTGTAGGATTCATGTTTCAGCTGCTTTAGACTCTAAGTCTTGATCAAGCGGTTCTACGAAACTTTCAGATATTATCATGCTTTAGATATCTCTAACCAAATGACCATATTCGTGACATGCATCGAATCTACTTTTCTCCATAGTTTTTTGGTTATTCAAAAAGATAAAAGGCATTCACGCCTCAGTTGGTTGATTAGATTTAGGGAGAATATCACATTGCTGGGATAATTTTTTTTCGCTTGCTGCGCGCAAGCCAAACAGATGCTTCGAAATATTTATTCCAGCACCACGTTATGATCGTTGACACTCTTTTGTTTTGAACAGACGGTCGTGTTCGCAAGGGTCAAATTTTGCTATTATGACCAACATTTTATTATCAATAATTATGATACCTTTATGATGATTCATCCTCAGTATGATCCCGTTGCGCTGTCTTTGGGTCCAGTAGAAGTGAACTGGTATGGTTTAATGTACCTGCTGGCATTTGCCGCCGCTTATGGTCTGGCTTGGTATCGTAGTACCAAACGCGACAATTGGACCACCGATATGGTGTCTGATTTGGTCTTTTATGGGGCGCTTGGCGTTATTTTAGGCGGTCGGATTGGCTATGTGCTGTTTTATCAATTCGGCGAGCTACTACAAAACCCCGCATACCTATTAAAGGTTTGGGAAGGCGGTATGTCTTTCCACGGCGGCTTTATTGGCGTCATGATAGGTATGTGGTTCTTTGCGCGTAAATACAAAAAAACCACCTTTCAAGTATTCGATTTTATCGTTCCTTGCGTGCCAACTGGCTTACTGTTTGGTCGTATCGGTAATTATATCAATGGTGAACTATGGGGGCGCGTATCAGACGGTGGCTATAATTGGCTGACCTACTTTCCGCAAGCCGCTGCCTTTGATATGGAGCAATTACAGAGCAATCCACAATTGCAAGAATTAATGATTGAGGTTAATGGTCAGTACATACTGCCTCGTCATCCATCGCAACTATATGAAGCCTTCGCCGAAGGTCTGCTGCTATTTATCTTTTTATGGTGGTACTCATCAAAGCCGCGTCCACGTATGGCCGCTTCTGCCGTGTTCTTACTGGGCTACGGTATCAGCCGCTTTATCATTGAATTCTTCCGTCAGCCAGATGCTGATCAAGGATTTATCCTTTTAGGTTGGATGACCAAAGGACAAATATTAAGCGCACCGATGATTATCGCTGGCTTAATTATGCTGATTTACGCTTATAAACGTGGTATCTATGATTGGGGTAAGCAGTCTGCTTATTAGGTATGAGAGACAATCATGTATGAACTAATAAAAATGAACGCTGTGCTAACAAGATACATTCCTTTGTGAAACTGATATCTATGTTAGAGTAAGATTTTTTTATTCCTAAAGCCAATCTGTTTAGTGACAACTGGGAGGTAAGCCTTCATTAAAGGCGATCTTATATTTAATAGGTACAGCGACTAATTAAAAAGATGGATATGCCGCCATTTCATCTTGAAAGGTACACTGCTATGTACACTGAGCTGCTATGAGTATTTTGACTACTGACATCAATAGCTTGCAGCTTGATATTCAAGTCCTCACTAGGGAACCGAACCGATCAAACGCACTCATAAGCCCTAGTAATCAAGATACTCTCTGATAGGACGCTTCTTAAACTGTGAAGCATCTTTTTTGAGACGATTAATCATTTCAAACTCCCACGCCTTAGGGTCTTGTCCTGCTGGACTAGTAGAGCTAACCAAGTGGTTATAATCAGCAATGAACTGCTTGTTACGTGTGATACGCCCCAGCTGCTTATCGTTCAATCCTTCGACGGTAAACATATCGCTTTTATCAGTCTCAATTTTCGCAGTAATTTTTACTTTATCTTTCTTTACTTTGAACTTAAATGTAAAGCCTGTAATGACACGTCCTTGCTTGTGCTGTTCATATTCAGCAGTAATATCAGTGTGTTGATTGATTTGAGTGATTGCCAAATCTAAAACCCGTCTTTTGAAAGCCTCTAACCTAGAATATTCATCAATTAAGCCTAAGTTATTGCGTAACTCTTCAAGGGTTATCGTAACTTTCCCAACACTTCTCCAGCTTACTAAAATCTCATATAGCCTTGTTGCATAGGTATTTAGACTTTTCACCTGCTCAAGCTCATAGCTGGTGAAATTCTTTTCCAAACGAGTAATGAGAGGCACTACTTCAGGAGCAAAGCGTAATTTCACTACTCCTGCCCCTTCGACATAAGAAATACCACTTACCCAACGCACTACCCTTTTTTCAGGTTTATTACGTTTTTCATCATGTACAGTGTAAGTTACCTGTCTATTAAAAAGGGTTTGTGTAGCTTCTGAAAGCATGGAATAAGCATTGTTTACATCAATATCGAAACGATCTGCGTAATGCTGAGCATGGACTTCTAAAAACGTGTCTGTATCAATACCTTGCCCCGTTTCTCTAGCTTCAACGATTGCAAGCAACATTATTCTTTGCTCAACTAAGCCAAGCGAGTAACTAGCGTTAATCAATGAGTTATCTTTAACAACTAACTTCATAGAAACCTCTAAATTTTATATTCATTAGATAGTCACATACAAAACCCGAATAAGCAACAATTAATAATTAGTTGCTTTAATCAGGGTAAACGTTGCTTTATAGCAGGGTAAACGTTGCTTTATAGCAGGGTAAACGTTGCTTTATAGCAGGGTAAACGTTGCTTTACGTCCTCTGAAAGCCCCTAATAACAAGGCTTTCAGAGGACGTAAAAGCTTTTAAAAGTATTTAAAAACATTAAAAACCTTTTTGGTTATTAATAATTAGAATGACAAAAGAAAAAGCCGGTAAATATAGCAATCCATTCAATACTAGTAATTTCAAATAATTTAAAAAGAGAGATCAAAACCCTAGTCAAATAGAGATAATAACAGCCTGTTAAGCTCGCTATGAGGTTCTAAGTATCGTTTGGTACAGTTGCTAGGTAAAATTTTTTTAACCTACTTAGACGGCTTATATGAGCTTATA